>NZ_WOXZ01000002.1:0-12500 GCF_021352185.1 Rhodococcus sp. Ni2 | reverse complement strand
GCAAACCGCTGAACATTCGGGGAAGAACTGGAGGTGAAGCACAACCATACACGATGGAAACTACTTCGAAATTTGGTCAGGCACTTCGTACAACCTCGTGTCACTCGCCGTGAAGGCGGGAGTCGGTGTCCGTGTCGCTCTGACTTGGAATAAGTTACGCGTCCGCCGAAGTCTTTGACAAATCCACAGGTCAGAGACTCAGAGGTATCCATTTCCCCAGCAAGATTGCCCGTTTCAGTCGATTTTCACGAATTCGGACATCATGTGACGCCGGACACCGTGCCCGGATCGGCACGCAGCGGGAACTCACACCACTTGGACTCGGATACCTGCATCCTCGAACAACGCGACTTGCTTTGCGTCTACTGCAGCATCGGTAACCAGCACGGCCCCCGGCGGTATCGGCGCCCACGCATGGAAAGGACGTTCACCGAGCTTGGCGGAGTGGGCGAGGATGTAGACCTCGCCGGCACGTTCGATCATCATTTCCTTGAGCCGGGTCTGATCGAGCTCAGCTTCACAAATACCCAGGTCAGCCGTAACTGCATCGGCACCGAGGAATGCCTTGTCAAACGACACCCGCTGCAGCGACGCTTCCGCCAGTGGCCCGACGAATCCTTGACTGAGCTGCCTCAGGGTCCCCCCGAGACATTCGACTCGAACGCCATCAGCGTCGGCTAACGCCTCGAGCGCCGTAAGCCCTGCAGCGATCACCGTCAAATTCGTCACGTGACGTAAGAACTCTCCCATCGCTCCGACGGTGGTACCTGCATCAAGAAGTACGGTTTCCCCGGGCCGAACCTGCTCAGCAGCCCATTCGGCGATGCCCCGTTTGGCGTCGAATCCCTCCATTGCGCGTTGACGCAAGGAGGATTCCGGATGAGGGTTGAGAGCAATCGCCCCGCCGTACGTTCGGGCAATTACTCCCTGGGCAGTCAACTGACTCAGGTCGCGACGAATCGTGGATGCAGTCACCCCGAATTGGGCAGACAGATCCTCGACACTGGCCAGACCGCTGGTGCGAGCGAGCCTCGCAATCTCCGACCGCCTCGCCTCCGACTCCCGGATGGCCATCGTTCCTCCCCCCTACAAACCCTGGTGCTTACTTGGAAACGAATGTGCTGGTTGCCAATTCGGCCGCCTGCCGCAGCGCTTCGACCATACTACCGGCCTCGGCGATGCCCTTACCTGCAATATCGAAAGCGGTTCCGTGATCGACGGAGGTACGGATGACAGGTAACCCGACGGTGATGTTGACGCCGGCCTCGATCCCGAGAACCTTGACCGGGCCGTGCCCCTGATCGTGGTACATCGCAACGATCAAGTCGTAGTCCCCACGTCCAGCGAGGAAGAATGCCGTGTCCGCCGGCAGTGGGCCGTGGACGTCGATTCCTTCTGCCTTCAAGAGTTCGACGGCGGGAATGATCTTCTGCTCTTCCTCTCCGTACCCGAAAAGCCCGTTCTCCCCCGCATGCGGGTTGATCCCGCACACGCCGATTTTCGGAGATGGATTGCCCGTGCGCACCAAAGCTTCGTGACCTCGACGAATGGTCCTCTCGACCAGGCCGGGCTCGATCCTGGCAACTGCATCGAGCAGTCCGATGTGAGTGGTCACGTGAATCACCTTGAGCTTGGGGGTCGACAACATCATCGACACCTCCTCGGTACCGGTCAGGTGCGCAAGCAATTCCGTGTGTCCGGGATAGATGTGTCCTGCCGCATGCAGCGCTTCCTTGTTCAGCGGCGCCGTGCAGATCGACTGGACTTCACCGCGTACGGCGAGTTCGCTTGCGACGCGGATATATTGATAGGCCGCATCCCCCGCGACTGCCGACAGTTCACCCCAGGCGAGATCCTCGGGTAGCAAGTCCAGGTCGATGACGTTGATCCGTCCATCGATGAATTCAGCATCCTTGATCTCCTCGATCGCGACCACGTCGACGTCGATTCCGAGCACCGTGGCAGCCAATCGCAAACGCTTCGCGTCGCCGACAACAACAGGGCGGCAACGCTTTCTCGTTTCGGCGTCGAGGAGTGCGGGGACGATCACTTCCGGTCCGACGCCGGCGCCGTCGCCCATCGTGACAGCGATCAGCGGCAGTGGAGTGGATTCGATTGACATGGGATTGACCTCGTTGTCTGAAGGAGTAACTGAAGGTGGACTGTCCGGAGCGGCGACCGGGGTGGGGTGCGCGAGAAACTTCGTTATGGAGAAAAGACTGTGTGCATTCCCGAAACTGCCTGGCCGCGTGACGATGTACCGTCCGGTGCGATCGACGGAAAGTACGGCGCCGTGTTCGATTTCGTAAATCGGTGACAGCGTGTCGATCCGCAGGCGGTCGAGAACGCTGCGCGCGGTTTCGCCACCGGTAAGTACCAGGTCGATCGGGTACTCGTCGTGGGAGAATCCTGCATCGACGGCAGCGATCAGATCGGCGAGAGCCGAAACGAGGTGGACGGATTCTGCAGGCACGACAGGTCCACTTACCGAAACCACGACGTTTCCGCGAACCAGTGCGTTCAGAATCGGAAGCGGATCGACCGAATGCGCCAGCAGCTCAGCACTGTTCACTTCGATATGATGCGCCCCTGAATCCCGAAGCAATGCCACTTGGTCCCCGGCAGACGCATCCGCCGTCCCCACGACGACCAAGGTAAATCGAGAAACACGAAGAGATGGGCACGCGACGGGTGACTGCACGGTTCTTCGTCGTGCCACTGCCATCGCGAGCGCCGAGGTTCCTACCAATCGAGAACCCCGAACCTCCTGTGCTGCAGCCACAATCAGTTCCAGATCACTCTCGGTCTCGACGTCGCAGATCGCCACCGACCCGGCTTCTGAGATCGACGCAAGAACCTGGCTCAAACGCCCGGAGCGAATGTCATCCAGCGATACGCCAGAAGTGATTGCCGACGGGCCGAGCGCCTCTGCAATCGACCGAGGAGTCGGCTTCGACTCCGCGCGCCACAGGTCGGTGGAGTGCAACGCAACCCCATCGACCAACACCACGCCGTCTTGCACTGTGCGCCCTTGTCTGGGCAGTCCGGCGGCGACGATGACCGGAGATCCGTCGCGGGAGAGTTCTCCAACCTCCGCTGCTATGTTGCCTCTGAGCAGGGAATCGATCTTCTTGACGATCTCGGAGCCGTCAGACGATTGCAGAACTGATCTCACGTCCCGAGAGGCTCTGGCGGGGTCGGATCGCCGTGAGTGCAGATCGAAAACCGTCACTCCTGATCCGTCGGGCGCATCTGGGCCGAGCCGAAGCGATATGCCCGAACTGCGGAGCAGAAATCCTGCGGCCGACTCCGCTGCTCCGGAAAGATCATCAGCGATGATTACCAGCGGTTTCATCGAATTCCTCGACCCCCTTTCGGTCTGAATCGAGTATGCACAGCATCGCAACCGATGCGCGAAGTACGCAATCGAAGTTACGGGACTTGCGCGAAGTGCGCAACAGTGCCATTGTGAGCTGAGTTACAAGCGAGAGCCCGACGCGATTGTTCACCAACAGTCCGCTCGGAGCGTCGCCCCCACGCTGCCCCGTCAGGATCGAAAGGTCACCGATGACCAATACTCGTTTGCGAACACCACAGCTCTCCCGGCGATCCTTTCTGCAGTTCACCGGGCTGATCGGTGGCGCAACGCTTCTGGGCACGACTGCCGCGTGCGCCGGCCCTACCGGGAAACCGACACAGGACACCCTGGTGCTCGGGCTGAACCGCTCGCTCGTCAGCCTCGACAACAAACTCAATCAATTCGACGCAGCAGTCACGGCTCAACGTGGCGTCAGACAAGGTCTCACCCGGATCGGCGACAATCTGACACCGCAACTCGTTCTCGCTGACAGGTTCGAATCGACCGGCCCGACCGAGTGGACGGTTCGACTCCGCGAGGGCATCCGTTACTCCGACGGCACACCTGTGCTGATCGACGACGTCACGACGGCAATGCAGATGTACCAGCAGGTCAGCGGATCGTTTGTCGCACCGCAGTTCCCCGAGTGGCCGACGGTCGTCCCCATCGACGATCGCACCTTCATCCTTCGGACGAATTCCCCGGTGCCGGTTCTGGACTCGCTCATGTCCAACATCTTGATCACCCCGGCCGCTGCCAACGAACCCAACGAACTGCAGAGCGGAATCGGGTCGGGACCGTTCGTCGTCAGCGAATCGAACCGGGGCACCGGCGATTACACACTTGTCGCCAATGACAACTACTGGGGCCCGGCCCCCGGCGTTCGTCGTGTTCAGGTCCGCTTCATTCCCGAAGAGGCCGGCCGCGTCGTCGCGCTTCGGAGCGGCGAGGTCGACGTCATCGACTCGATCAGTCCCGATTCCGCCGAACAACTCGCCGATCTGCCTGGTGTCCAGGTGGACACAGTACCGAGCACACGCATCAACCAACTGTTCTTCAACTTCCGCAAGCCCGCCGATCACCCACTGTCCAATCCGCGTGTCCGAGAAGCTCTCACGTATGCCATCGACGGTGAGTCACTCGCTCGGGACGTGCTGATCGGTTCCGCAGTCCCGGCCACCGGCCCCGCACCGTCGACCTTGGACGGAGCCGTGAAAACCGGTACTTACCAATATGATCCACGGAAAGCGCGGCAAATGCTCGAGGCCGAAGGTGCCGACGACCTCGAACTCACCTTCATCTGGGAAACCGGAGAGTTCACCAACGACGTCTCGGTGATGGAATCGGTACTCGAAATGATGAAGGCCGTGGGAGTACGCGTCAAACTCCAGCAGTTCGAACCGGGCGGTGACATCTCGTCCTGGCGCCAGGGCAAGACCGGCGACTGGGATGTGCTGGGCAACGGCTACGGCAACCAGACCGGACTTGCACTGACCACGTTGCAGGGGATGTACGCCGGCACAGCGGAGAAGGAAGCAACTCGCGACACCTATCACGGGTACGTCTTCCCCGAAATCACCGCGAAGATCCAAGCCGCATCCAGTGAACCAGACCCGACCAAGCGCGCCGCTCTACTCGACGCCGCACAACAAGACATCTGGAACACCTGGCCTTGCCTGTGGAGCTTCGTACCCAACGCACTCCTTGCGAAACGCACTCGTGTACAAAATGTTTCACTGACCCCAATCAACTCCTACGACCTCGGCGCCGTCCGATTGGAGGCCTGAGGCGATGACTCTCACCGCTCCGAAACCGCAAACCGCTCTCGGAATCTCTCCGCGTCGACGCACAAGGATCAACCCGACCGTCAAATACGTGCTCAAACGTCTGGCACAGAGTGCCTTGACGATCTTCCTCACGCTCACAACAGTGTTCGTCCTGATCCGAATGGCACCCGGCGATCCTGCCTACGCCTTGGCCGGACCGCTGGCCAGCACCGAGGATCTCGCACAGATCCGTGCTGACATGGGCTTGGACAAGTCGGTGTTCTCCCAATACCTGATCTACCTGTGGGACCTCGTCCACCTGAATCTCGGCACGTCGTACTCGTTCCAGGCGCCGGCCATGGACGCTGTCCTCGGCCGTCTCCCGTACACCATCACCCTTGCCGTCAGCTCCATTCTGTTGACCGCCGTGCTCTCGATTCCGCTGGGCGTGTGGATGGCCCGTCACGCGGACACCAGACGTGAACTCGGTGCGAACGTCGTAGCCGTCGGCGGGCAGTCCATGCCGGAGTTCTGGAGCGGCCTGATGCTGGTGACGATCTTCGCGGTCTTGATCCCAGTACTCCCGGCAGCCGGCTTCACCACGTGGCCGTCGTTGATCCTGCCTACCGTCACCATCGCCATCCTTCAGATCGCGTTGATCTCCCGGATGGTTCGACGCGAAATGGTCTCGGCCTTCGCTTCTCCGTACATCACCGTCGCACGCTCTCGCGGAGTATCGGAACGCGAACTCACCTGGCGATATGCGATGCGTAATTCGGCGATTCCGATCATCACCGCGCTGGGCACCAGATTCGCCGGAATGCTGAACGGCGTCGTGGTGGTCGAGGTCGTGTTCGCCTGGCCTGGTGTCGGCTCGCTGGTGGTCCGCGCACTCGAGACTCGCGACTACCCGCTCATCCAGGCCACCGTACTTGTCACCGCGGTTCTCGCCGTGCTCGTGCAACTGGCAGTGGACCTCCTCTACCCCCTCCTGGATCCACGCGTGCGACTCGGAAAGGGCGCCAACTAATGACTACCGTCTTGGAACCTCCAACAACTCCACGCGCCAGCGCGGTCACCGAGGCAGACTTCGCACGCGCCGGAGCCACGCGCCGTAAGCGAGACAGCCGAGTCAAGATCTGGGCCGGCTCGATCTGCGCGCTCCTGGTGATTCTTCCTGTTGCATTGGCCGGGCTGCTCCCCCTTGCAGATCCGAACCAGACCAACCTGAGCAGTCGACGGCTACCGCCCCTCACCGACGGCCATCTGTTCGGCACCGATCAGTTGGGACGAGATCTGCTCTCACGGATCCTGCACGGCGGCCAGGTGTCTCTGACGATCGGTATTCTCGCCGTGATCGTCTCCGGCGTCATCGGCATCGTCGCCGGATCCGCCGCGGGGTACTTCGGTGGTTGGGTCGACACCGTGATCTCCCGCCTACTCGAAGCACAGCTTTCTCTGCCTCTGCTGATGATGCTGCTTCTCGTTGTTGCGCTGTTCGGCCCGTCCATTCCCGTCATCACGTTTGTCATCGCGATCGCACAGTGGCCCGAAGTCGCACGGTTGACTCGCTCATTGGTACTCGTCGAACGCGAAAAGCCTTACGTAGCTGCAGCTCGAGTCCTCGGACTTACCCGCATGGCCATCCTGCTTCGTCACGTCATTCCCAACATCGTCAAGCAGGCATCGCTCGTCGTCCTGCTGCTGCTCGCGCAGGCCGTACTGCTGGAAAGTTCGTTGAGCTACCTCGGCGCCGGACCGCAACGTCCATTCGCTACCTGGGGACGAATCATCGCCGACGGCCAGGACTACATCACCACGTCATGGTGGATCGTCACGTTGACCGGTCTGATGATCGTGCTGCTGGTCGTCGGAGTGAACCTACTCGGCGATGGTCTGCGCGATCGTCCTGCAGGTTCGAAACGACTGGGCGCAAGCCTGTTCGGGCGTGGCAGCGCCCAGAAAGCGAAGGCGTGAGACATGGGAAATCTACTACGGGTCGACGATCTCCAGATCGAACTTGTCACGGCGAACGGCGTCATCCGAGCCGTCGACGGCGTGTCCTTCTGCATCGACGCCGGTGAAACCGTCACCATCATCGGTGAATCCGGCTCCGGAAAGTCGACGACAGCCATGGGGATTCTCGGACTGCTTCCGGACGATCTTGCGGTTCTTTCCGGGAAAGCCGTGTTCAAGGGTCAGGACATTCTCGGAAACACGAAGATCCTGAACGATATTCGCGGAAAACACATCGCGCTCATCCCCCAGGACCCGATGACGGCTCTGAGTCCCGTCCACACCATCGGCAGCCAACTTCGAGAAGCAGTGCGCCACAGCGGTGTGACCGCGAAGAAGCAACAAATCGAGCGGGCAGTGCAACTGCTCGAGCAGGTACGCATTCCGTATCCGGATCAGCAACTCGACAAGTACCCGCATCAACTGTCGGGTGGAATGTTGCAGCGCGTCCTGATCGCCGGCGCTCTTGCTGCCGGCCCCGAACTGATCGTGGCCGACGAACCCACCAGCGCACTGGACGTAACCGTTCAGGCCGGGATTCTGGATCTTCTGCTCGAGTTGCAGGAGCGCACCGGGATCGGAATGCTGGTCATCACTCACGATCTCGGAGTTGCGCGGTTGGTCTCCGATCGCATCTACGTGATGAAGGACGGACGTTTTGTCGAGACCGGTAGTGCCGACGTTCTCGTCGACTCACCGCAAAGCGCCTACACACAAAAGCTTCTCGACGCCATACCTCAACTGGGGCCTTGGGACGGCGACCCCGCCCGTTCAACACAGATCGGAGCCTCGGCATGACCCGCCACGAAACGCCACTTCTCGCCGTCGAAGATCTCGTGGTCGAGTATCCGGTTCCCGACGGAGTTTTCCGAGCCGTGGATGCTGTGAGCTTCTCGGTGGAAAAGGGCAAGACCTTGGCCATCGTCGGCGAATCCGGATGTGGCAAGTCGACCATCGCTCGATCGATCGTCCGACTCCTCACACCGACCAGTGGACGCATTCTCGTCGACGGCAATGACATCGCGCAGATGTCGGAGAAGTCGCTGCGCCCCTACCGCTCTCGCGTTCAAATGGTGTTCCAAGATCCGTACGGATCGCTCGACCCTCATCTGACTGCCGAGGACATCATCGGAGAACCACTGCGCCTCAAAGGTGTTCGGAGCAAGTCTGAACGCGCAAAGACAGCAGCAGAACTCGTCGATCGCGTTGGCTTGCCCAGCTCGGCACTACACCGGCGTCCGGCGGAGTTCTCAGGAGGCCAACGTCAGCGCATCGGAATTGCTCGTGCACTTGCCAGCGGACCCGAGATCCTGGTCTGCGACGAAGCGACCAGCGCTCTCGACGTGTCGGTGCAAGCGCAGGTACTCGAGCTCCTACGTGAAATTCAGGCCGATACCGGTCTGACGTACGTTTTCATCTCACACAACTTGGGCGTCGTCCGAGAAATCAGCGAGACCCTAGTCGTGATGTCGAAAGGAACCATCGTCGAATCCGGTTCCACAGACACAGTTCTCGCCAGTCCGCGCGAGCCGTACACCCGCGCACTACGAGGCGCTGCTCTCGATCCCACCACCATGGTCGGCATCAAACCACGCCACGTGGTGGCAGCCCTGTCCAAGAACTTGCTAGCCAAGCAGACCGAATCACGAGGAGTTGCCTGATGACCGCCCCACTCGAGCTTCCGAAACTGGTGCTCGGCACCATGACATTCGGAGACACGGTCGACATATCGGGCGCCGGATCGATGCTCGACGCAGCACTAGGCGCCGGTATCTCTCACATCGACACGGCCAACGGCTATGCGGGCGGCGAGTCCGAGCGCATGCTGGCAAAGCTGCTCCACGGCCGACGCGATTCCGTCACTCTGGCCACCAAAGCGGGAATGCCGCATCCCGATGCCGGCGACAACAGCCCACTCTCGACAGAGGGGCTCCGAGCAAGCGTCGAAGGAAGCCTGCGCAGACTCGACACGGACTACGTCGACCTGTTCTATCTCCATCAGCCGGACCGAACCGTCACGCTGACCGAAACTCTCACCACCGTCGCGGAACTGGTTGCCGAGGGCAAGATCCGCACACTCGGCGTATCCAACTTCGCAGCGTGGCAAATCAGTGAAATCAACTACACCGCAGACACAGTCGGAGCTCCCCGACCGATCGTCGCACAGCAGCTCTACAACTTGCTCGCGCGTCGCATCGAAGAAGAATACGCAGAATTCGCGGACGTGACCGGACTGACCACCATGGTCTACAACCCACTCGGTGGGGGTCTGCTCACGGGGCGCCACACCTTCGACGAAAGTCCCGCCGACGGCCGATTCGGCGACTCACGTCTTGCGTCGATGTACAAGGAGCGATACTGGAACACACAGATATTCGACGCGATCGCTCAACTGACGGCAATCGCAGAGCAGTCGGGCATCTCCCTGACCGAGCTTGCGTTGCGCTGGCTGGTCAGCAAGCCCGTCGCCGGATCGCTGCTCCTCGGAGGATCCAAAGTAACGCACCTCGAATCCAATATCGCGGCCATCGGGCGAGGTCCACTCGACGCCTCGACCGTCGAAGAGTGTGATCTCGTCGGTGCCGCCCTACGAGGCCCCATGCCCAACTACAACCGCTGAAACACCCGACCTTCATCAGGAAGAGTTCTTCACTATGTCAGCACAGGAATTCGCCGCACGCATCCGAGGACGCGAACGCATACTCGGATATTGGTCCGTCATCGACAGCCCGATCTCGACCGAATGGATCGCGCACGTCGGCTGGGACTACATTGCCCTCGACATGCAGCACGGCCTGATCGGCTATTCGGGGATGGTCGCCGGGCTCACCGCCATCGACTCGTCACCGTCCACCGTCGGGATGGTGCGCGTCGAGGCAAACAATCCGACACCCATCGGCCGTGCACTCGACGCGGGCGCTGTGGGCGTCATCGTTCCGCTGATCAACAACGCCGAAGAGGCAGCGGCCGCCGTGGCAGCCGCCAAGTATCCGCCTTTCGGCATCCGCTCCTACGGACCCATGCGCTCGCAACTCCGTATCGGCCCCGTTCCCGCCGACGCGAACCGCGACACCGTTGTATTTGCGATGATCGAGACCCCACAGGGTCTGGCGAACGTCGAAGAGATCTGCGCAGTGCCCGGATTGGACGGCGTGTACGTCGGGCCGTCCGACCTACGAATCGCCGTCGGAGGTAAGCACTCCAACGATCCGGACGTCGCCGAGGAATTCGAATCAGCGCTCACCAGGGTGCGCGAAGCTGCCGCCGTCAGCGGAGTCGCTGCGGGAATCCACACACCTTCCGGTCAGGTTGCGGCACAACGGCTCGGGGAGGGCTACACGTTCGCGACCGTGGCCTCGGACCTGACACATCTGGCGAACATCTCGGCTCAGCATTTGGATGCCGCCAAGTCCTGATCCGGGTACAAAAATGGCGATGCTCCCGCACTTGGTACGGGAGCATCGCCATTCTCGAACAAACTATCTCTGAATCGCCTTGATCTCGAGGAACTCTTCGAGCCCGAACGTGCCGGCCTCGCGCCCGACGCCCGACTGCTTGTACCCACCGAACGGAGCATTCGTGTTGAAGGCGCCGCCGTTCACCTCGACCTGCCCGGCACGCAGTTGCCGTGCGACGCGATCCGCGCGATCGGGGTCACCTGACCAAACGCCACCGGCCAGTCCGTACTCGGTGCCGTTAGCGATCCGCACTGCGTCGGCCTCGTCTTTGTAGCCCATGATCGAGAGGACCGGTCCGAAGATCTCCTCGCGCGCAATGGTCATGTCTTCGGTCACGTTCGCGAACACCGTCGGACCGACGAAATATCCACTGGCCAGACCGGTTTCGCGACCGTCGACAACCGCGGTGGCACCTTCCGACACACCCTTCTCGATGTATCCGCGAACGCGTCCCAGCTGATTCGCGTTCACCAGAGGACCAAGCACCGAAGTCGGCTGAGTCGGATCACCTACCGGGAAATGAGCGGCGACCGCAGCAGCAATTGCCGCTGCCTCATCCACCTTCTCCGCGGGAACCAACATACGCGTCAGCGCCGAACAGGTCTGGCCCGAGTTGATGAAGCACTTTGCGACGCCGTCCGTGACAGCCTTTTCGAGATCGGCGTCGTCGAGAATGACGTTCGCCGACTTGCCACCCAGCTCCAGCGAGACCTTCTTGATGGTGTCCGCGGCAACGATGGCCACTCGCTTGCCTGCCCGAGTCGACCCGGTGAAGGAGACCATGTCGACTTCCGGGTGGCCGGCGATGGCTTCACCCACTACCGGGCCGTAGCCACTTACCAGGTTGAATACACCTGCAGGCAAACCAATTTCGTCGAAGATGTCAGCGAGAGCGTACGTGATGAGTGGCGCAACCTCGGTGGGCTTGAGAACCACGGTGCAGCCCGCCGCGAGCGCACCGCCAACCTTCAAGACAACTTGGTGGAGCGGGAAGTTCCAGGGAGTGATAGCGCCGACAACACCCGCAGGTTCGCGAACAACCAGCGAATTCCCGACCTCGTGAGCGTCGAAATCATAAGTGCGAGCCAATTCGGCAAATGCATTCAAATTCGCGAGCGGCATTCCGATTTGCACGGGCTTCGCGAATCCGATCGGCATGCCCATATCCTGCGAAACCAGCGCCGCAAGATCATCGGTACGTTCGGCAATAATCGCCGCGGCTTTGGAAAGATATTCGGCTCGCTCGCCGCCGGATAGTGCAGACCAAGCGGGGAAAGCCTTTCGTGCTGCCTTCGCGGCCGCATCGACATCTTCGACAGTGCCTTCGGCGACAGTTCCTATCAGCTCTTCGGTAGCCGGATTGAGAACGTCGATCCGACCGCTGCCAGTGGATTCGATCCAGGCGCCATCAACATAGATTTTGGTGCGGTCGAGAATATCGGTCATCGAAGCCTCCGTAGTCATCACGCGTGCACAGGTGAGGTGGGCCCGATCACACGGGGCACCTCTTCCGAGCCTAGCCACGCTCGACGGGTTCCGTGGCAGGTTGGTGTCGAGATTGACCTTCGACTGACGAGACCTGTGGTGCGCGCACGCTTTTCAGTGATGGTGTGAACGTACCGTTCCCCTCGTTGAGGAGGGTGAGAGTGTCGTTCACTCGATCCCGGACGGGGTGGTGAGTCGGCTGTGCTCCCGCCCCTGATGGTGTGAACGGTGCGTTGGGTCGATCTGAGGCGACGAAAGTACCGTTCGCTCGAAGTCGGGAGTGCTTTCGGGGGGTGTTTTGGGTACGAGAAAGCCCCCCAACCAGTACTGGTTGGGGGGCTTCTCTAATGTGTGTTCGGCGGTGTCCTACTCTCCCACACCCTGTCGAGTGCAGTACCATCGGCGCTGAAGGGCTTA